>CP133159.1:5105000-5115000 GCA_030913385.1 Cytophagaceae bacterium ABcell3 | reverse complement strand
CAACAGCTAAGGTCCCCAAATCTACGCTAAGTTGAACTAAGGTGGTCCAGCTGCCGAGACAGCCAGGATGTTGGCTTGGAAGCAGCCATTCATTTAAAGAGTGCGTAACAGCTCACTGGTCGAGCGGCAGGGCATCGATAATAAACGGGCATCAAGCGTGGTACCGAAGCTTTGGATTTGTGCATTAATGTACAAGTGGTAGGGGAGCATTCCAAACAGCGGCGAAGGGGAACTGTAAGGTTTTCTGGAGCGTTTGGAAAAGCAAATGTAGGCATAAGTAACGATAATGCGGGCGAGAAACCCGCACACCGATAGACTAAGGTTTTCCCGGCCATGCTAATCAGCCGGGAGTTAGTCGGGACCTAAGGAGAACCCGAAAGGGGCATTCGATGGACAACTGGTTAATATTCCAGTACCGGCGATATGGAGTGATGGGGAGACGGAGTAGTGAAAGGCCTGCGCACTGACGGAATAGTGCGTTTAAGCAATTAGGTATAGGGCCGGTAGGCAAATCCGCCGGCCTTGCTGAACTGCGAAAGTACTCAGCGGCTCCGGCCAATGAGATAATGGCCCTAACCAGACTTCCAAGAAAATCCTCTAAGCGTTAATCCGTATTGCCGCCCGTACCGTAAACCGACACAGGTAGTCAAGGAGAGAATCCTGAGGTGCTCGAGTGAGTCATGGCTAAGGAACTCGGCAAAATGGCCCTGTAACTTCGGGAGAAGGGGCGCCTACTCAGCAATGAGAGGCCGCAGTGAAAAGGCCCAGGCGACTGTTTAACAAAAACACATGTCTTTGCGAAATCGAAAGATGAGGTATAAGGACTGACACCTGCCCGGTGCCGGAAGGTTAAGGGGGGACGTTAGGGGCGACCCAAAGCGTTGAACTGAAGCCCCGGTAAACGGCGGCCGTAACTATAACGGTCCTAAGGTAGCGAAATTCCTTGTCGGGTAAGTTCCGACCTGCACGAATGGTGTAACGATCTGGGCACTGTCTCAGCCATGAGCTCGGTGAAATTGTAGTAGCGGTGAAGATGCCGCTTACCCGCAACGGGACGGAAAGACCCCATGAACCTTTACTATAGCTTTACATTGACTTTGGGTAAGGGATGTGTAGGATAGGCCGGAGGCTGAGAAGCGGTGTCGCCAGGCATCGCGGAGCCGTCCTTGAAATACGGCCCTTTCCTTATCTGGAGTCTAATCCGCCAGATGGCGGAGACATTGTATGGTGGGTAGTTTGACTGGGGTGGTCGCCTCCAAAAGAGTAACGGAGGCTTTCAAAGGTACCCTCAGCACGCTTGGTAACCGTGCGCAGAGTGCAATAGCAAAAGGGTGCTTGACTGTGAGGCCAACAAGCCGATCAGGGTCGAAAGACGGATATAGTGATCCGGTGGTTCCGCATGGAAGGGCCATCGCTCAAAGGATAAAAGGTACTCTGGGGATAACAGGCTGATCTCCCCCAAGAGCTCACATCGACGGGGAGGTTTGGCACCTCGATGTCGGCTCGTCACATCCTGGGGCTGGAGAAGGTCCCAAGGGTTCGGCTGTTCGCCGATTAAAGTGGCACGCGAGCTGGGTTCAGAACGTCGTGAGACAGTTCGGTCCCTATCTGTTGTGGGCGTAAGAAGCTTGAGAGGAGCTGACCTTAGTACGAGAGGACCGGGTTGGACGAACCTCTGGTGTATCTGTTGTGCCGCCAGGTGCATTGCAGAGTAGCTACGTTCGGACGAGATAAGCACTGAAAGCATCTAAGTGCGAAACTCGCCTCAAGATGAGGCTTCTATACAGGGTCGTCAGAGACTATGACGTCGATAGGTTGCAAGTGTAAAGGCAGAAATGTCAAAGCTGAGCAATACTAATTACCCGGAGACTTTCTTTTTTGCGCTGCCAATTTCTATTAGTCTGCTTTTCACATGTTAAAAATATTAGAGCTTCCCCAAATGTAGGGGACGGCCAACAAGGTGACCGCAAGTATAGCGGTACACCGAAAAAAAACTTAATGGTGATCCCGATAGCTATCGGGGTAGCACAGGTGTCCGCCAAAAGGGTGGTAACCTTAAAGATCTTAATGGTGACTATTGCACGGGTGTCCACCTCTTCCCATTCCGAACAGAGAAGTTAAGCCCCGTCGCGCTGATGGTACTGCGGTAAAACGTGGAAGAGTAAGTCGTTGCCAGTTTTGTACAAGCCTTGTCGTGTAAACGGCAAGGCTTTTTTTATGCAAGTAGTGCCGATTTTCAATCGGCGCGTGCCGTATATTACTAAAGTTAAGACCGCTGCTCTTTCTATTGCGTACCAAATGAGTGATTATTATTACTATAAAGTAATTGTGGGAAACCCATTTCTGGGACAGGTTGCTCAGGTGCGAAATATTAATTTTACCGGTAAAGACTATGGGATGAGAAATAAAATTGGCTCACACGTAAAAGTTGGGGAGTCTTGGTTTTATTTGTTAATTTTAAGGCAAGATGAAAGAAAGCATTATTGCCCCTTTTTTGCCGGAAGGCATACTAGATTTTTTTGAAATAGAAGCTGTAATAGAGCTATGTGACCTGAACAGCAAAAGAGCTTTTTATAAAATCAACCTCATTGAGCAGAACCGGCTATTAGGAAAGCATAATCCTGAAGAGTACGAGTCTAAAGGTTTTTATGAACCTAAAATTGTTCAAGATTTCCCTATCAGGGGAAAAGCCGTTTATCTTGAATTTAAGCGACGAAGGTGGAGGCATAAAACATGCAAGAACAAAATAGTTTACAATGACTATTCATTTGTAGCTGAAGGCTCTAAAATCACTCAAGAGCTTTCAGATTTTTTAAAAGGTACAGGTCGAGACCCGCGAAGATACCATTGGTAACATTGGCAGCTATTATGAGGTCAAAGGGGATTTGTTGAGGAGGCACTATAAGAAGAAAAGCAGTGGGTTTAAGCAGTGGGAACAAAAAGAGCATGCAGAGGACTATTTGGTCTTTCCGGACAATATCGGAGAGCATCTTAGTATAGACGAAGTTGCACTGTCAAAAGGAGAGTTGTACACTTTTATTACCAATAAAAACGGGAGAGGCAAAAAAGGCTCTTTGGTAGCTTCTGTAAAAGGCACATTGTCGGCAAATATCATACAAGTCCTAGAGAAAATCCCTCTGGAACAAAGGAATAAAGTAAAGGAAGTAACCCTTGACATGGCAAAAAACATGGAGTCATCCGCAAGAACATGTTTCCCCATGGCAAATTTGGTTACAGACCGCTTTCATGTAGTAAGGCTGGCCCTGGAGGCTCTACAACATATAAGGGTCAATCAAAGATGGGTTGAACTAGATATGGAAAACAAGGCTATCGAAGCTGCCAAAAAGAATGGCGTTAGGTATAAAGCACCCTTATTGCCCAATGGGGACACCCCAAAGCAACTTTTGGCCCGCTGCAGGTATGTCTTTGCCAAAAAGAAAGCTGATTGGACTCAAAGCCAAGAGCAGAGAGCCAACATAGCTTTTGAAAATTATCCAGACCTCAAAAAAGCTTATGACCATGTTCTTGGGTTTAGGCTAATATATGAAAGCAACACAAAAATATCCGCTGAAAAAAAGTTTGCTGAATGGATCAATAAAACTCATGAGATGGAAACCAAGGAATTTTTAACGGTAGCAAATACAGTAAGCAACCATATGAGCAATATTCTAAACTTCTTTGACAATAGATCTACCAATGCAAATGCGGAATCTTTTAATTCAAAAATAAAGCTCTTCAGGGCAAACTTAAGAGGCGTTGTAGATACAAGGTTCTTCTTGTTCAGGCTCTCTAAGCTTTTTGCTTAAATCCCCAGAAAAATACGGTGACCCATAAAATTTATTCTTTTTTGAGAGTTAAAACTTTCCTCTTATTTTTGGTTTCTAATTTTAATAATTGTTGACATTACATTGTATTTTAATTATCTCTAGCACAACTGAGGCAACAGTTGTTAGAGTTTTGAGTTTTCACATATACGTGCTTTATAAGAACAACACGAGTATTTAATGGCTATAGAGCATGTTTGTTGTTTTGCATAACACATAACTTTATATAGTTAATAGTGTATCTTTTTTCGGTAATTTATATTTTTGTAATATTTTGCTTAACTTTGTAAAGTTTCCATTTTCAAACAAAATATTACTATGGAAAACTTGTACAACCAATGCTATTTAAAAGTTCTTGCATTTATTTTTTTAAGTGTTTTTTTTTCAGGAGTTGAAATTTCTGCTCAGCAATTAACACTTCCTAATCAAGCCTCTCTTTTTTATAATAATTCCAGAGATGGTCATCAGGTAGTGTGTTCAGGCCCGGTGGAATTAATGGCAACTTTTAGAAATGATGGTGGGGTTCTGGAAGACAGAAGTTTCAGGTTTTGGCTTTCTAGGAACGGTCAAATAATAAACCCTATGGATCACAATATTCAAATTTCAGTTGAAAGTAATAAAGATGTTCATTCGAAACAGACGAGAGAGTTTGTGGTTTATATAAATATGTCGATGCCTAGCTTACAGTCTAATTATGGTACGTATGCAGTAATGGCTGAATATCGGTATACCGGATTGGATGGAAGATGGTACTGGCAGCAAGCAACAACTAACAGTATTAACATAAATGGCTTTATTAGACAACAAGGAACTGTTCTCCGTGAAACCGGTGAAGGTTGGAAGTTTGCGAGTGGGGACTATAATAATGACGGCAAAGTGGATATTTGGGCTGTTAATCATAAAACTGGTTCCGGGAGAACTGATCTCCATATTATGGATGGAGCATCTAATTTTCGAAGGTTCAATTTGCAAGAAGTTACCATTCTTCGTGAAACAGACGGGTGGGATTTTCAAGTAGGAGATTATAACAGGGACGGTATTCTTGATTTATATGCAATAGCTAGGAGAAATGGCTCAGGTAGGACAGAAGTTCATGTCTTAGATGGAAGGACACGATTTAAATCTTTTTTGCTGCAAAGGGCTACTATTCATCGTGAAACTAATGATGACTGGCATTTTTTAGTAGGAGATTATAATAATGATGGATTTAATGACTTGTATGCAATAGCCACAAGAAGGGCAAATGGATCAACCCAGGCGGAAATTCATATTCTTAATGGAAGAGATAATTTTAATTCATATTTGTATCAAAGGCAGGTTCCTTTAAGGAATGCCTATGAAGATTTCAAGTTTTTATTAAATATCAGAGGAGGAAGATGTCGGCCTGATGTAGTTGCTATAAAAAAGCAGAATACAGGAACACGTAGCACAGAGGTTCATGTTTTAAGTGGAGAAAGTAATTACCAAGGCTTTAAAAGACAAACAGGAACTGGAATGGGTAATAGACCAAACAGTGATTTTGTTCTAGGAAACCTTACCGCAGACTTTACTAAGGATATTATTGAAGTGAAGACTGGTCGTACAGGTACAAGATCAACAGAGCTTCACGGTATTGCTGGAGCATGTTATTTAGATATGAGATGTTCACGTGGTGCTTTAACGGCTAGAGAGGCACAAACGGAAGGAGAGGAAGATGAAGAAAATATAACAAATATAGATGAAGGTTATGAAAACGCATTCAAACTTTACCCTAATCCAGTACAAGACGTTCTGCATGTAATGTTTAGTGGAGCGTCTAACAGTAAATCCCAAATAAATATTTATAATATGAGTGGTCAAAAAGTAAGAAGTATGACACTTATTGAAGAGAATAGCAGAATTGAAGTTGCTGACTTATTGGGTGGAGTATATATTTATGAGATTTTAAGTGAAACTGGGAATAAGAAAGGTAAATTCGTTAAGTTGTAACTTTTATTATACATAAGCATATTAGTTGACATATTATTAGGAGTGTTAGGATTCAATATTTATATACCTTTGATGGTATAGGCAAACGCAAATATTTTTTCCATTATACTGAAAAATCATCAGTATTTGATATATAGTGAGTGTACCTTTTTTGGGCACTCACTCCTTCTTGGCATATTTACAAAATATTTTATCTATAAATTCATCATTTTACACACTTAAAAGTAACATATTTCAGGGTGCATTTTCGGGATATGTGTTAAGGTGACTGAATAGTGATGATGCTTTTGAATCATTGGTGGAGTAGCCTGTTAACTTGTTGCTTTTACGATTGCAACCTATAAGTAGTTGGTAACAGAAAATAACCAATAATTTATTTATACCCCATTTGATTAAATTTTATATGGTACTCACCCGTTTTATAAAAAAATCTTCAGTCAGTTTCTTTAATCCCAAAAAGTCATAACTTTGTATTTCTTTAGTTGATTCTATAGTTAAAATATAGAATGTTTTGCAAGCCTGCTGTTATTCTTTGAGGAGTCAAGTGAATTACTTTGAACGAACTTTAAATGAATCTTGATATAGTACTACCCTGTTATAACCCAATAGACTCTTGGGTAGAAACCATTATTTCCTCCTATCAAACCTTATGCAAAAGGTTGCCGGATACAAATATCAATATTTACCTAGTAAATGATGGATCAGGAAAAAAAATTAAAGATTCTGATATAGAGTACTTAAATGCTAATATTAAGTCTTTTCATTATATTTCATATTACTTTAATAGAGGGAAAGGGTATGCCTTAAGGAAAGGTGTTAAAAAGACTAAAAGTGAAATTGTAATTTTTACCGATGTTGACTTTCCTTATGAGGAGGATAGTTTATTAAAGGTTTATAATGTCCTAGTTCATAAAGAAGCAGATATTTGTTTAGGTATTCGAGATGAATCATACTATGAAAAAGTTCCACCTGAAAGGGTAAAACTTTCAAAATTCTTACGTTACATTACTCGAAAATTATTAAGTATACCAGTTAATGATACTCAGTGTGGTTTAAAAGGTTTTAACCAAAGAGGAAAAGATATTTTCTTGAAAACCTCTATTAAGAGATACCTTTTTGATATAGAATTTATATTCTTAGCGGCTAGAACACAAGGTATTATATTTAAACCTATAGAAGTAAAGCTAAAACCTGGAATTGTTTTTTCTAAAATTAACTTTAAACTTTTATTTAAAGAAATTTTAAATTTTATATTTATTTTCATTCGTTTCAGACTTATAAAGTCCAAGTAAGCAGTAGTTAGAAACTTATTCAGTTTATGCTTTTGTTTATTACTTGTTCTGACAACTTATCAAATCAAACCCGGGAATTTGTCCATATAAACTATTGCGGTTTTTGTACATATACCCTGTTATTTTTGTACAGTAGACCTTTATCTTGGTCATATTTGTAAACATCTGCATTAGCTGGTCTTATTAGCATTTCGTCAAAATGAATCATTCCTTTGACCATTTCGTTATTTTTAACTTTTACCGCTATATGTGAGCAGTTTTCATCTAGATCAAAATCTACTTCTATTAAAGCCCAATCATTGTCTAAGGTAGTTAGTTTTCTGAAATACTGATCTTCGTGTCTTTTGATTATATTTCCATCGTTGTCTTTGAGGTCTATAACATAGCGGCCTCTTGCATAAACATCTTTCGTAAAATCACCTACCCAAAAGTTTAACACATAAGGGGTAATTTCTTTTTGAGAAGGTGCTGGTCCATCATATAGAGTAGTTTCCTGTGTTATGTCTACCAGTAAACTGCCATTTCCTCTTAAGACTTTGTTACCCGCCCCCTCATCAAATGTCAAATTGATCATGTTGCATTGAGGGTTGTTACTTTCAAAGCCATTGGTTAATAGGTGCTTTTCTAATGAATTATACTCGTTAAAAACCTTTTGTTTATTTTCATTATGGAGGTTTTCTAAAGTAGAAAATGGTAACTCATATACTGAGAATTCAGGACCCTTATGAATTAGTTTACTTTTGTCTATTATTGTTTTTTCAGTTGGCTCAAGTTCTTCTTCAATGGCTAATACCAAGAAGGGTTTTTTTGATTTGAAATCTTTAACTACTTCTAAAGGTTTGTATGGTTCAATATAGGCTGCTACATTCTTATAGGTTTGAGACAGGGAAGTCCTGCTCATATGTACCCCAGTTGTGGGCAAACCAGTTTTTAAAGAATATATAGATGTATACTTAAATATGTTGGATGGTTTCTGAATCCAAATGCTTTCAGAGCCAACATGGAAATATGGAAAAGGAATAATGGCTTGATATCGTGAAATATCAATTTTATTTAACCATATATTATTAATGGTCTGGTTTTTAGTATCTACCAACTCTGGTATCGATTTGTTTAAGATCTCTCCATGGTTTCTATTAGCTATGTATGCATCATATCCTAGAAGAAAAAATACTGCAGTGTATAATGCATACCTTTTTTTTGTACTTAAAGATGTGGAATATTTATAAATGGTATAGAAAGCAACAAGGTTTATGATATAGAAGAAAATCCAAGAAAACCTACCTACACCTCTCAACTGTTTCAGAAAGGGTACTAAATCAAACAATGGCATGGATAAGGATAGAATCCAGCCAAACGAAAAGATTAATGTTACTATACCGATCCAAAAAAGTAAATTGATGAGCCCATTATCTGTTATAGGTAAGATCTTCGAAAATTCTTTTCTTATCAATCTTTTGACTAGGAAGACAACTGCTATTAAAACTACTATTAGTGCATTCATTCCTATAAAAGCTATGCCTTCAAACTGTAAGTAAGGAAGATTGATATATTTGGGGAAAAGTAAATAGGAGTCGTGTGGCTTGCTTACTGGGAAAAATACACTTAAAGGGTTTGATACATAAGTAAACAATCCCCAAGGGTTCATTGTCCTATCGGTTATAGGATCAGTAAAATACATTGCTAGTTTTATGCTTATAAAAGGTAAAGCCAACATAATAGCCGCATTTAATAAGCTA
This sequence comes from Cytophagaceae bacterium ABcell3, assembly GCA_030913385.1. Lineage (NCBI taxonomy): Bacteria > Pseudomonadati > Bacteroidota > Cytophagia > Cytophagales > Cytophagaceae > Natronocytophaga > Natronocytophaga cellulosiphila. Next base: position 5,106,177 of record CP133159.1, on the reverse strand, counting down.
CTTTGTAAACTTATTTTTTTTGAAATAAAGGCGAAAAGGAGAAACAATAGAATTATAGACCCTAGAATTCCAAAATAGTATAAATGAAAAAAACCGAGTATAGTCACAGAAATGCATACTAAAATACTAATTGTTTTTGTTGGTCTGTCATAGAACTTTGTTAATAAATAGATAATTAGAGGAATAGCAAAAACATATGATAAGGTATAGTGGCCGCCAAATCTTGGGATTTGAGGAGATGCGAAGGCTATTCCTATTGCTGCCAAGTGTGAAAATACCAAAGGAATGTTAAACCTTCTAAGTATTAAAAATATAATTGGCGCACATACAAGTAGTGAAAAGATTGTCAGGAAGTTAATTATTCCTAACGTATAGTTTTTTAAGAACGGGAAGTAAGGGTCTAGGTACTTTACTATTAAGGAAATAGGGGTTAAACCACTGGTAAAAAAAATGTTTTCACCATAAGGATAGTTCATCCCGTTAAACTGAAAATAAGTATCATCATAATTTAAGTGATACAAAGTTGCATAGTAGGCTTGTATGCCATCTCCAGTGATACCAAAATAGCTGCTGTTTAGGTTTAAGATAACCTTCGAGTAGAAGGTGAATAGTATGACAAGGGCTAGTAAAATGTGTAGGCTTATCTGTGCTGAGTTGTTTTTAAGATCCATTTATACTTGCTTCTTTGCAGTTTTGTGGGTTATTAAATGTTTGCCTAGCAATTTAGTAAAGTATCCTGATTCAACGTATAATATTTTTCAATATTATATTATGATTATATGCTTGGAGATGTCTTTTTTTAACTTTTAAATGGAATATATATAATAAAAGATGTTATTTATTCGGGTGTAGTTTAATCCTAGTGACTAGACGTTGTTAAATACATGCTTCTTTTATTAACATTTTTTTATCTTCATTTACAGGGAGATGATAAATTTATTGAAAAAACTTCGGTGCGGGGTTTGGAAATGTAAAACAAGTCCCCTACTTTTGTATCCTCAATCGGAGATAAGACAAACGAAAAAGAGTTCAAACGGAACTTTTATATTAACAGGGAAGTTGACAATAAGCGCCGGGATTAAAAGGCGATCAACCGTTAGCTGCGATGCTTTCGGAGTACCTCAATAAGATGATAGGCAGAGAAGCCTGATAACAAATCCAGAAACAATTTAAGGGA